>JADLHG010000055.1 GCA_020848905.1 Deltaproteobacteria bacterium | reverse complement strand
TGCAACAGATGCTCGCCAAAAACACGCAACGCCTTCGAACCACCAAACCCGGAGCGGCCAAGAAGGGCAGCGCCCTGCTCGCTGGATTGCTCCGCTGTCGGCGTTGCGGCCAGAAGCTGATGGTCAGCTACAGCGGACAGGGCCTCAGGCTCGTACGCTACACGTGCAGCCGGCGAACCGATGCGTTTGCGGATCCGGCGTGTATCAATTTCGCCGGTCGTGAGGTCGACGATCGTGTCGCCGCACTTGTGCTCGAAGTCGTGCAGCCGGCGGCAGCGGAGGCGGCCTTGCGTGCGGCGGCCGATGAAAAGCAGGCGCACGATGGTGCCCTCGAGGCGCTGCGTCTGCAGCTCAAGGCGGCGCGCTACGCGGCCGAGCGCGCCGCCCGGCAGTTCGACGCGGTCGATCCCGCCAACCGGCTGGTCGCCGATGAGCTCGAGCGTCGCTGGAACGACACGCTCGAAGCGGTGCGGGACCTCGAAGCTCGTCTGGAGGAAGCCGTTGCGGGGTCACGAGCAGCAGCTGATATTCCGACGGTCGAGACGTTCCAGTCCTTGGGCGCCGACCTCCCTCGGCTGTGGAACAACGCAGCAACCGACGTGCGGCTCAAAAAGCGCGTCATGCGAACGCTCATCGAGGAGATCGTCGTCGACCTCGACGAGGACAGCTCCGAGATCGCGCTGGTCATTCACTGGAAAGGCGGCGTGCACACCGAGATCCGCGCCACCAAACGCCGCCGGGGCTACAACCGCAACCGCACGCCGGCTGACGTCGTGGAGGCCATTCGCATGCTCTCGCTCATAGGCGACGACGAGTGCACCGCTCACTGGCTGGGCAAGGCCGGTCTGGTCACGACGCAAGGTAATCGGTGGTCGCGATCTCTGGTCGCATCCCTACGGCACGCGCGTGACATCCCGGCCTTCTCTGCCGAGCGATGCGAAGCCGAGGGGTGGCTGACGCTCAACCATGCCGCCAAGCTCGTCGGCGTCTCGGACGTCACCCTGCTCCGCGCCATCAACCGTGGGGTGGTCACAGCACAGCGGCCGCTACCCAGGGGCCCTCGGATTCTCCGGCGAGACGAACTGCTCCGTCCGGAGGTGCGCGAGCGCATCCTGAAAAAGCCTCGTCCGAGCCACGAGGACCGAGTCGTGCATTCTTCCGAGCAGCTGACCCTTACGATTCCGCCCAAATAGCGAGGAGGTGCAGTGTGAAGCGTTCTTCAGCACGTACGCGAGGGCAGCCTTCACCTCGTTCGGGGTCTTCAGGATGTGCTGGTGGTAGCGGTCCCGAAAGACCTGCCCCTTGCGGCCCACCGTGCGGTTCAGTGCGTGCGCCAGCCGGATCGCCAGCGCACGCAGCCCTCGCATGAGCACGTCCCGGTCCTTGGCCTCCGTCACGAGGTGCAGGTGGTTCTTCTGGATCGAGTAGTGGGCGAGATTGAGCCCGTGGCGGCCGAGCGCCGCCCGAAATGCGCCCTCGATCAGTCGGAGCTGCGGCTTGGCCCGTAGGTTGGGCAGGTCTGACACGACCTTCATCGTCACGTGCACCGGGAAGCGGCTCGCGAGCAGCGGCCGCATCCGATGGGGGAGGCCGCTGCCCGGCTGTTTCTTCCGCCCCGCGCCCTCGCGCTTTCCGCCCCAGCCCGTCGCCTCCCGCATAGGAAGTGGGAGCTGCTTCGCAGAACCCGCCGGCGAACGCGCGCCAGAGATACGGCCACCGACCGAGGAGGTCTTGCGTTTGTTGTCCAACATGAATAAGGCTAATACTAGCATAGTGCTGGTCTGACGTCAAGCGATCTCCTTGCACGAACAAAACCACAAACAGCATAAACCCCTCCCCGCCGCACCGATCCACCACGACCCCCCGCATGCGCCCACCGCCGCCCGCGCTCTCGCCCGCCTCCCGTCGCCAGCAATTTGCCCCGTCGCACCGATCCGCCCCCTCCCTCCGCGTGCGCCCACTGCCGCTCGCGTTCTCGCTCGTCCCCCGCATGCGTTCGCCGGTGCTCGCGCTCCCCCCCACCACCTCTCGCGCGTCGGCCCATCCCCCGGCTGCACGACTTCGGCCACCGCCCCTGGCCAGTGTCACCATTCCCCCGGGCACCCTTGACCGACAGTCCGCGGTCCCGTCTCGGCTCGCGCCAGCCACGGCTGCTGACAAGCGACGAATCCGGTGCTTATACTCCCGCCCCGATGAAGACCGACTACACAGCAGTGGTGAACGGCGAAGACCGCACCGTGACGGTCGAGTCCGCCGATGAGCGGACCTTCACCGTTCGCATCGGGGAGACGGAGCTCGTCGTCGAGGCGCAGCCGGTGGGCGCGACGGGCTACCAGCTCCGCGTCGGAGACGCCGTGCACGACCTGGTGATCGAGCGGGGCTCGAAGGGGAGCCTGGTGGTGCACGCCCCCGACGGTGCGACGACGGTCACGCTGCTCGACGAACGGGAGCTGGCGCGCCGAGCCGTCGAGGGGGGGCTCGCGCGGCGACACGCGCACGGCCTGGTTCCGCTGCCGGCGCCGATGCCGGGCAAGATCGTGAAGTACCTCGTCCGGGCGGGGGAGGAGGTGACGGTCGGTCAGGGGCTCGTGGTGGTGGAGGCGATGAAGATGGAGAACGAGCTTCGTAGCGTGGTGGACGGGACGGTGAAGCAGCTCGGCGCGCCGGAGGGGCAGAGCGTCGAGGCGGGGGTGGATCTGATGGTCATCGAGGCCCGGCCCGACGGTCCACGGGCCGCGGTCGACGACAACGGTGCGTGAGGGCCGAGGGGCCATCTTGCGCTTTTCCCTCTCCGTCAAGTTCGCGCTGCTGAGCGCGCTCCTCGTCCTGGTTGTGGCCGGGGCTACCACCTATGTCCTGGTCTTCCGGTACGGGCAGGCGCGCGAGGAGGAGCTCGTGGCGCGAGACCGCGAGCTGTCGCAGGTGCTCGCCGGGCTGCGCCGCGCCGACGGCCGGCTGAGCTTCGAGCCGATCGTGAGCTTCGTCGAGAGCTCGGACCGCGTCGATACCGGACTGGTCTACGCCGTCGAGCTGGACAAGGCGGGCGCCCTGCAGCAGGGGTCGCTCAACCCGCGGGTCTTCTCCGCGCTCGACCCCACGTACGCCGAGCTCGTGCAGCAGGGGCGCAAGCAGGTCCTCGAGGCCCTGGCGGCGGGAAAGGTGGACCGGCGGCAGCGCATCAAGGAGTACGCGCTGCCGGTCCCCGGGGGACAGGTGCGGCTCGGCTTCAACCTGCGCCGTATCGACCAGCAGATCAGCGCGCAGACGCAGGTCGGGGTCGTGATCCTCGGCGTGGGGCTCCTCCTCGGGGCCCTCGGCTCCGTGGTCCTCGCGCGCCGGCTGGCGTCGCCGATCCGGCGGCTGGCCGGGGCCATGGAGGCGGTGGCGAACGGGGATCTGCAGCAGACGGTGCAGGTCCGCTCGAGCGACGAGCTCGCCTCGCTCGCCCAGTCCTTCAATCAGATGATGCGGGCGCTCCGCGAGGCGGGGCACCAGCAGCAGTCCCTCGCGCCGTATCTCGCTCCGGCGGTGATGAAGCGCCTGACCGAGGTGGACGATCCGCTCGAGCTGACCCCCGAGGAGGGGCCGGTGACGGTCGCGTTCCTCTCGCTCGTCGGCGTGGATCAACTGAGCTTCGAGCTCCCCCCGCGGCCGCTCCTGGCCCTGCTGAACGAGTATCTCGCCCCGGTCATCGAGGCGGTGAGCCGCCACGACGGCGTGATCTACCGCGTGGACGGAGGCCGCGTGAAGGCCGTCTGGGGGGTCCCCGAGCCGGCTCCGGACGGCGAGCTCCAGGCGGTGCGAGCGGTCCTCGCGGCACGGGCGGCCGTCGAGGCCGAGGCCCGGCGGCAGGCGGCGAGCGGAGCCCACGCGCTGCGCCTTCGCGCGGGGGTCGCCACGGGCCGGGCCGTGGCGGGCAACCTCGGTTCGGCGCGGCGCGTGTCCTATACGGTGCTCGGGGCGGTGGTGGAGGTAGCGAGCGAGACGGAGCGCCTGGCGAGGCCGGGCGAGCTGCTGCTGGCCGAGGCCACCTTCAACAAGGTGCGCGGCAGAGTGCAGACGCGGCCCGCGCAGCCGCTGATGCTCGAGGCGCTCGGCGAGGCCGTCCCTCTCTACCGCGTCGAGGGGCTGGCGACGGACGCCGGGACGCGCGCCACCGAGAAGGGGGGCGGAGTCAGGGGCGGGTGAAGGGGCCGGTCCCGGGGCGTCGGCTGCGCTTGCGTTCGTACATCAATACGTCGGCGCGGCCGAGGAGGGCCTCGATGGTCTCGGGGTTCGAGGGGTCGTAGGCGGCGAGGCCCACGCTCACGGCCAGGCGGAAGGGGAGCGCCGCGGCGGCGTTGAGCTTGTCGAGCAACTCCTCGAAGCGCTCGACCGCGCGACGCCCGTCGGTGGACTCCACGAGGAGGGCCGCGAACTCGTCGCCGCCGATGCGGGCCACGATGTCCGAGCCGCGCAGGCTCGATCGGAGGGCGCGCGCGATCTCGCGGAGGGCGCGGTCGCCGGCCGCGTGGCCGTGGCGGTCGTTCACCTGCTTCAGGTCGTCCTGGTCGGCGAAGAGCAGCTGCAGCGGACGGCGCTGGCGTTCGGCGAGCCGATGCTGCTGTTCCGCCAGGGTGAGAAAGCCTCGACGGTTGTAGAGGCCGGTGAGCTCGTCGATCAGGCTCTGCTGGCGCAGCAGCTCCTTGGAACGCTCGCGCTCGGTCACGTCGCGGTACATCCACATGTGCCCGCTGTACGCCCCCCCCACGTAGATCGGCAGGTAGTCCCGCTCGAGCCACCGGCCGTCGACCATCTGCAACAGGTCGTCGTGCACGGCGAGGCGGGCGCGCAGGAGCTGTTCGATGCGCTGTACGAAGGCCTCGGGGTCCACGAACAGTCCCTTGGACTGCTCCGCCGCGCCGGCGCAGTCGAGGCCGACCAGGGCCTCGGGCGCCAGAGGCACGGAGAAGAGCGCGCAGAACCGCGCGTTGACCTGATGGATGTGACGGGAGTCGTCCTCGACGAGGACGGCGGCCGGAAGGCTGTCGATCATCGTGCTCATGCGGACCGTGGCGGCGTCCAGCGCCGCGCGCTCGACGCGTAGCTCCAGGTCGCTCCCCACCGAGGCGGCGAGCTCCGTGAGGAGCGAGATCTCGTCCTCGGTCCAGCTGCGGGGCTCGCGGTGGAGCACGCTGAGGGCGCCCGAGACGCCATGGTGCCGGAGCGGGATCGGGACTCCGGCGTACGAGGCCATGCCGAGGCGCCCGAGCAGGCCGTGGACGGGGGGCTCGGCTCCGGGTTCGAGGGCGCAGATGAGCTGCGGTGAGGCGGTGGCCACCACGTCGGCGCAGGGGCTCTGGCCGTGGGGGAAGGGTTCGTAGACGGGGACGTCCGCGGCGAGGCCCGCGTGCCCCTTCACGTAGACCTGCTCGTCGTCGAGCAGGGTGATCGCCGCCGCGTGGGCCCGGGTCACGCGCACGGCGACGCGCGCGAAACGGCTCAGGGCCGGGTCCTCGCCCGGGGCGTAGAGCCCCGCGCGCCGCAAGGCAGCGCTGGTGGGGAGCAGCCGACGCGTCAATGGGGGAGTCGTGGCCATCGCGCTTCTCCTGTCCGGAGCCTACCACGATGGTCCGCCAACCGCGGCCGGACCGCCAGGGCGCGCCGGCCGGGAAGGTCGGTCCCAAAGGGCCGTATGTGCAGATCCATGTCGTTACATGTCGCGACCACTCCGCGGAGCGAGGAAGGCAACCGATGAACGAGGCGATCGAGACGAGCCTGCGCGTAGCCGCTCAGCCGCGGCCGGAGCCTCAGGCGCTGGAGCTGGCCCAGCTTCACCCCGTCCACGGCGAGCACTCCCTCTTGCAGCTTCCGGCGCTGATCGGGCGCGGGCCGAGCTGCACGGTCGTGCTGGACCACGCCTCGGTCTCGCGGGAGCACGCTCGCATCGAGCGCACCGAGCGGGGCCTGCAGCTCTGGGACCTCGGTAGCAAGAACCGCTGCTACGTGAACCGCCGCGCGGTGGACCGCGGGCGCTCCGCCCCCCTCGAGCTCGGAGACATCCTGCGCATCGGGGAGCTCGTGCTCCGGCTGGTCTCTCGCGGCCAGGACGCGTCGAGCGCGAGGATCCTCGCCGCGGACAGCGCGCTCGTCGGCGGTCCGAGCCTGACGGGAGTGCGGCGGCTCGTGCGCCTGCTCGGGCCAGCAGACCTGGCGGTCCTCATCACCGGTGAGAGCGGGACCGGCAAGGAGCTCGTCGCCCGAGAGCTGCACCGCTTCAGCGGGCGCCAGGGGCCCTTCATCGCCGTGAACTGCGCCGCACTCCCCGAGGCGCTCGTGGAGTCGGAGCTCTTCGGTCACCTGCGGGGCGCCTTCACCGGCGCGGCGCGCGACAAGCCCGGGCTCTTTCACGCGGCGTCGGGTGGCACCCTCTTTCTCGACGAGGTGAGCGAGCTGCCGCCGGCCAGCCAGGCCAAGCTCCTGCGCACCGTGGAGACCGGCGAGCTCCGTCGCGTGGGGGCGGTGCACGCCGAGCGCGTGGATTGCCGCATCCTCTGTGCCACGAACCACGACCTGCCGAGGGACATCGAGGCCGGTCGCTTTCGGGCCGACCTGGCCGCGCGCCTCTCGGAGGCCGAGGTTCGGCTCCCGCCGCTCCGCGAACGGGTGGAGGACCTGCCGCTGCTCTCGCGCTTCCTCCTCGGTCGCGCCGGTGCTCGCGTCGAGCTGTCCACCGAGGCTGCGGAGGCGCTCGCCTGCTACGGCTGGCCGCTGAACGTGCGCGAGCTCGACAACGTCCTGCGCATGCTGGCCGTGGTGGCAGAGGGAAATACCGTCGAGCTGGCGCAGCTCCCGGTGCAGCTCCTCGCCGGGGGCGTGGCGAGCGTGGGGCGTCGCGCGAGCTCCAAGGAGGAGTGGGTCCTGGCGGCCTTGCGCGAGAACGGCGGCAACGTGCGCAAGACCAGCCAGGAGCTCGGCGTGTCGCGCTCCTTCGTCTATCGCTGTCTGGACAAGAGCGGCGTGGCGCCCGGCTGCCTGCGCCCTGGTACGGGGCGTGCATGAACTCGCCGCCGCTGGAGCGAGCTCTCTTGGCCGAAGCCGAACGCACCCACCTTCGCGCGCCTGTGCCGCCTCCGCCGCTGCCGCCGGCGCGGTGTCCGTCGTGCGGGAGTCCGTGGCCCGACGGCCAGCTCTTCTGCCCCGCGGACGGCGCGCTCTGCGCCGCGGGGGCGGTCGTGGGGGGCCGCTACGAGCTGACCCAGCTCCTCGGCAAGGGGGGCATGGGGATGGTCTTCGCCGCCCGGCACACGCTGCTCGGCAAGGGCGTGGCGGTGAAGATCCTGCGGGCCGATTTCACGCGCGACGCCGATCAGGTGGCGCGTTTTCTCCGCGAGGCGCAGCTCTGCAGCCAGCTCTCCCACGATCACATCGTGAACATCACCGACTTCGGTCGAGACGAGCGCGGCCTCCTCTATCTGGTGATGGAGCTCCTCTCGGGGACCACGCTCTTCCGGCTCCTCGACGAGCAGGGCCCCATGCCCGCCGAACGGGCGATCCCCATCTTGCAGCAGCTCTGCCGCGCGCTCGCGTGTGCCCATCAGGCGGGGGTCGTGCACCGCGACCTCACCCCGCGGAACGTGCTCCTCACCGAGCCGTCGGGACGGCGCGACGTGGTGAAGCTGCTCGACTTCGGCATCTCGCGCCTGGCCGGGGGCGAGGACCGCGTGACCTCGACCGGGATTCCCGTGGGCACCACCCCGTACATGCCGCCGGAGCAGCTCCGCGGCGAGCTCGTGCAGGACCACCGCGTGGACCTCTACGCCCTCGGGGTCATCGCCTGCGAGCTCCTCACCGGTGACCTCCCGTTCCAGGCGCAGACCCCGGCCCAGCTCATCGCCGAGAAGCTCTCGGGCGATCCGGTCAGCGTGGCGTTGCCGCAGCTCGCCCGCCTGCCGAGGCCTCTCGGAGAGCTCGTCGCACGCTGCCTCTCGGCCGACCCGGCACGGAGGCCCGTCTCGGCCCAGGACGTGGAGGAGCGACTCGCGGCGGCGGGAGCCGTAGTGGGGGAGGTGGGCGCCGACCTGGCCGGGACGCGCGCCGGCAGTTACCGGCTCGTGCGCCGCCTGGGGAGCGGGGGCCTCGGCGCCGTCTGGCTCGGCGAGCACCCCGTGATCGGTTCGCGCGTGGCGGTCAAGGTGCTGCACCCGCAGATGTGCCAGAACGCCGAGGCCGTGCGGCGCTTCGTCGTCGAGGCACAGGCGGTCAATCGCATCGACAGCCCGCACATCGTGAAGATCTTCGACTTCGGCAAGCTCCCCGACGGACGCGACTACGCCGTGATGGAGCTCCTCGAGGGGGAGAGCCTGGGGCAGCGCCTGCGCCGACAGGGACCTCTGCCCTGGGAGGCCGCGCGGACGATCACGCTGCAGGTGCTGCGCGCCCTCTCGGCCGCGCACGCCGCGGGAATCGTGCATCGGGACCTGAAGCCTGACAACGTGCACCTCGGCGGCGTGGACGGGCGCCTCGTGGTGAAGGTGCTGGACTTCGGCATCGCCAAGCTCCTCGCCCACAGCGGGAGCGCGGCGCACCAGACCGAGCTCGGCATCGGCATCGGCACGCCGCTCTACGCGGCCCCCGAGCAGATCGCGGGCGAGGAGATCGGGCCCGCGGCCGACGTCTACGCCCTCGGGGCGCTCCTCTTCGAGGTCCTCGCGGGGCGCCCTCCCTTCGTGGGGAGCACCTCCGACGTGCTGACGGCGAAGCTCACGCGCGTGGCTCCGAGCCTGCCGGGCCAGGTGGCTGGGCTCCCCCCGGCGGTCGCGCAGGCGCTGGGACGGATGCTGGACCGCGCGGCCTCGGGGCGGCCTAGCCCCGAGGAGCTCGCGTCCCTTCTCGCGGGTGCGGAGGTGGGGGGCGGGGGCCCTCGCGCGGTGCTGGACCTCGTCGGCGCTCTGCCGCGCTCGCTCGTGGAGCTCTCAGAGGCTCCGACCCTGCTCACGCCGCTTCCGGCGCGGGTGGCGCAGCTCACGCGCCGGTGGTGGGTGCTGGCGGCGATCGGGGGCGGGCTGGCTCTCGTCGGAGTCGTTCTCGCCTGGAGCCTCTCCGGAGGGAGTTCTGCGCGGCAGCCCAGGAGCACGGAGCCCGTGCGGGCCCTCGTGAGCCGGCCCCGACAGTCCGAGCCGGCGCTCGTCGAGGTCACCTCCATCCCGGCGGGGGCCACCGTGCTGCTCGAGGGAGAGCCGGTGGGAAAGACCCCGATGCGACTGCGCCTGCCGCGAGGCCTCGGCGCCATCGAGGTCGAGCTGCGCAAGCCAGGTTTCGTCACGACGCGTACGGCGCTCGATCCGGCGCAGCAGGGGCCGCTCCTGGTTCGGCTCAATGAGAGCGAGCCTTCTAGTACGCAAAGATCATATTCCCCTCCCGTGGAAGGGTCGAAGGGCGCCGGCCGGGCGCGTCCACGCCGGGGGGCCAAGGAGGGCCGCGGGAGCGCGCGCGGGGAGCGCTGGGACGATCCGTTCCACGTCCCCGCGCGATCGAAGGCGAAGCTCGTCAACCCGTTCGAGGAGTGAAGGATGCGCCGTTGTCCTCAGTGTGGCTCGAGCTTTCGCGGGACTCCCGCGCGCTGTCCTCTGGATGGAGCGCCGCTCGCCGAGGGCGGGGATCCGCGGCTCGGGCGCGAGGTGGGGCCCTGGCGGCTGGTGGAGACGCTGTCCGAGGGGCGTCTGGCCACCGTGTACCGAGCAGCACGCGGCGAGCTCGAGGGGGCGCTGAAGCTCTACGAGGCCACGGCGCCGCTCCGTCGCGGGCGCCAGGAGGCCGAGAGCCTGGGTCGCGTGCAGCACGCGTCGGTGGCGCGGCTGCTCGACGCCGGCGAGACGGAGCGGGGAGAGCCCTACCTCGTCACCGAGCTCGTCAAAGGAAGGTCGCTTCGCGCGCGCCTCACGGAGGGGCCGCTCCCCTGGCGCCAGGCGCTGCGCCTCGCTGCGGCGATGGCCGACGGGCTCGAGGCGGTCCACGGGGCGGGGCTCGTGCACCGCGACCTCAAGCCGGAGAACGTGATGCTCGTCGGAGCCACGCCCACGCGCGCCGACGGGGTGAAGCTGCTCGACCTCGGACACGCGCTCGTGCTCGACGTGGCGCGGCTCACCGAGAGCGGGATGGTCTGGGGCTCCGCGCCGTACATGTCTCCCGAGCAGGCGGCCGGGCTGCCGGTGGATCGCCGGAGCGACCTCTACGCGCTCGGCGTGATGGTCTACGAGCTGGTGGTGGGGCGCCGCCCCTTCGAGGCCCGGTCGCCGATGGAGCTCATGCAGCTGCATTGGACGCAGGCGCCGACGCCGCCGGCGCGCGTGGCACGGGTCCCCGAGCCGCTCAGCGAGCTCTGCCTGTGGCTGCTGGCCAAGCGCCCGGAGGCGCGGCCCCCCTCCGCGCGCGTGGTGGCCGCCGCCTGTCGCGGGCTCGAGGCAGAGCCGTTCGAGGAGGAGCTGGGACGGGCGACGCGAGGCGCGAGGCTGGAGGGGACCCATGCCTGATCGCCGACGCTGCGCAGCGCGGTGGGTGGCGCTGGGGGTGTTCCTCACGTGCGGCACGGGGATGAGCCGTGCGAAGGCAGCCGAGCCCGCGGCGCAGGCGCTCGCGGCCTGGGAGGAAGGGCAACGGCTGGTGCGGCAGGGACGCTACCGGCGCGCGCTGACGGAGTTCGACCGGGGCTACCGCCTGAGCGGCAAGGGCGGTTTTCTCTACAACATGGCGGAGTGTGCGCGGCAGGTGGGCGACGGACCGCAGGCGTATCGGCTGTATCGCAGATATCTCGCGCGCCACGGAGGGGAGAGGCATGCGCAGGCGGTGCGCGCGCTCTGCTCCCAGCTCGAGCTGGGGCCGTGTCTCGACGTGGGGGCGGTGCGGCTGCCCGCGGCGCCGGTCGGTGCGCCCTCGGAGCCGGGGCCTGCGACGGGGCGCTTCGATCAGCCGCAGTCGCCGCAGTCGCCGCCGTCGACGCAGTCGCCGCAGTTCGTGGGGGCGGCGCGGCTCGAGCTCGGGGCGCAGGTCGTTCCGCCGGAGGCGGAGGCGCGCCGGGCGCGGCCGTTCTATCGCCGATGGCCCTTCTGGGTCGGGATCGGCGCGGCGGTCCTCGCGGGTACGGTGACGGCGGCGGTCGTGGCCGGGACGGCGGGCGGGAGCGGGGGCGGAGCGCAGCCGAGCGGCGCGGACTTCACGCTGGACTTCAGGGGGCGCTAGCGCGCGGAGGGACAGATGCCGACGAGTCGAGAGCGAGAGAACGCGCAGCGGGCTGCGGGGACCACGCAGTTATGGAGCGGAGGTACTATTATGCCTCCCGGCGCCGCGCCGCCGGCCGAGGAGAGCCCGGCGGCCGCCACGCAGTTTTGGAACGGGAAGGCTAAAATCGGCGAGCAGAAGGTGGTCCTCGATCCGGCGCTCGGCGCGGTCACGGAGGGGATCTTCGCCGCGGAGACGGTGTTGCAGCTCCCGGTCGGCGCGCCGCCAGCCGCGGAGGTACCGGTCGCTGCGGAGCCCCGTGGGAGGGTGACGAGCAGCTCGGTGCTGGAGCTGGCTTCCGACGGAGCGGAAGGGGAGCCTCGCGGGGAACCGGCACCGCTCCAGAGCCGGCCAGGAAGGCTGCGCTGGGGGCTCGCTCTCGGCGGGGCGCTGCTGGCCACCTCAGTCGTGTCGGGCGCGTGGCTCCTGCGAGCCCGGACCGCGTCGAAAGAGGTGGCGAAGGCGGCCGTGACCCCCCTGGCGCCTCAGGTCGCGCCGCAGCGGGGCGAGGCGAGCCCGACGAGAGAGGCGAAGTCCGTGGCGGCCGGCGCGGAGCTCGTCCGGTTGCGGGAGCGCGTGCAGGCGCTCGACGACCAGGTGGCGAGCCTGCGGCTGCACGCGGAGGCCCCGCGACTACCCGCGGCGCCGCGACGGGTGGCGCCGAAGCGTCCCCGCCTGCGGCTGCGCTACGACCGCAAGCAGAACGTGGTGGAGGTGTGGGTTCCCGAGCACCAGGCGCAGCCCAAGGTGCTGATGCGTTCCAAGCCGTAGGGAGCGATCCGATGTCGCGATTCCTCGTCTGTTGCGTTCTCGTGGGGCCCGCGCTCTCCGCGCTCGGTTGCGGCGGCGAGACGGCTTCCGGTACCGGGATTCTCCTCGCGGTGACCTTCGGTCCCGAGCTGTCGGTCGACCAGCTCCGCATCCGTCCCGCGCCTCGCGGAGAGGAGGGGGCGGGGCCGCGGTTCGTACCGGAGGCGGCCAGAACGCTCGCGAGCGGCGTGAAGGTGGAGCTCCTGCTCCCCGACGCGTGGGCCGGGCGGTGGGTTGACGTCACGGTGGAGGGTTTGCGGCAGGGGACCGGGATGGGGCGCGGACAGGCCAGCGTGGAGCTCGAGAGCGGCCGGCTCGCGTCCCTCGGCGTGCAGCTCAACAGCGCGTCCTGTCCCGAAGGGTGCTCCGTGGGAGAGCGCCGCTGCAACGAAGCGGGCGTGGAGCTGTGCGAGCCCGACGCGCGGGGCTGCGGCGCGTGGGGGAGCACGCGGGCGTGTGAGGGCGGTCAGCGCTGCCAGGGGACGGACGCGAAGTGCCGGCCGACGACACCGAGCTGCGCGGTTCCGCAGTGCGGTGAGCGCGTCTGCGGTCCGGACCCGGTCTGCGGCCTCTCCTGCGGCGCCTGCGAGGCAGGGAGCTGTACGGCGAGCGGGCAGTGCGTGGTGACGCCTCCTCCCCCGCCCCCGCCGCCGACGGGTTCCTGGACTGCTGTCGCCTCGGGGACGACCAAGCGGCTCGACGGAGTGTGGGGAGGCTCGCGGACCGACATCCTCATCGTCAGCTCGGAGGGGGTGATTCTCCGATCCACGAACGGAGGGCCGGCTTATCCGGGGGGCTCGTTCATCGTCGAGGCGCATCCGAAGTCGCTCTCGAGCATCTGGGGCGACCGCGGCAGCCAGCTCTGGACTGTTGGAGCGGGCGGGACGATCGAGCTCTTCGACGGCGTGAGCTGGAGCACCGCGAACTCGCCGACCACCGATTCGCTCTACCACGTGCACGGCAGCGGCCCGTCCCACGTCTTCGCGGTCGGTTCGGGCGGTCGCGTCGTGGGCTACGACGGCAGCTCCTGGAAGGCCTCGCCGCTCCCCGGCGTGGGGCAGCTCTACGGGGTGTGGGCCGACCAGGGCTTCGTCTGGGCGGTGGGCGGGACCAGCGGCACCCAGGGGAACGTGGTGCTGAATTCGAGCGGCTACGCCGGAGGGAGCTTCGCCAAGTCGCACACGGCGAGCGCGTACCTCTACGGGGTCTGGGGGAGCTCGAGCAGCGACGTGTGGATGGTCGGGGCGAGCGGGCTCCTTGTCCGCTACAAGAACGGCACCTACTCGAGCCAGGCCGCGCCCGTGGCCAAGCACCTGAACGCGATCTGGGGCACCGACGCGAGCGACATCTGGGCCGTCGGCGCGGAGGGTGTGGCCGTGCATTACGACGGCACGAGCTGGCGGAAGGTCTCCACGCCCACGTCGAAGGGCCTCCTCGCGGTGCACGGCAGCTCGAGCACCGACGTGTGGGCCGTGGGCCTGGACGGTACGGTGCTGCACTACCGCTGAGCCTGGCTCCGGGCGTATCATGGTGGCTCGACCCCAAGCCGGGAGGCACGTGTGAGACGCCGCGGAGACGATTTGCGAGGAACCGCTCTATTACTGGTCCTGCTGCTTTCCGCCTGCAAGGGCGGCGACGCGAAACTCGGCGAGTCGTGCAGCATCAGCGTCCCCTGCGAGGCGCCGCTGGTCTGCGACCCGGTCAAAAAGCTCTGCGCCACCCGCACCGCGCGCGACGCCTCGGGGACCGTCATCGACGCCTTCTCCTGGAGCGACGGCCAGCGCTTCGACGATGGCCCGTCTGCCAGCGGGGACGGCGCGACGCGGGACAGGGGCACGACCCCTCCGCCGGACAGCGCGTCGAGTTTGCCGGAGGCGGGCTGCAAGGCGCCGAAGCAGGCCTGCGGCACCTCGTGCGTGGACGTGCAGGTGCACGCCGGGCACTGCGGCAAGTGCAACAACCCCTGTGGTGCGAACGCCTACTGCAGCGCGGGAAGCTGCCGGTGCACGGGGGTATGGCTGAACTGCGACGGCGTCTTCTCGACCAACGGGTGCGAGTGCGCCACCTCGTGCGACGGCAAGGCGTGCACCGCGGGCACCTGCGACCCGAAGAAGGCCGGCGACTGCAAGAGCACCTTCAAGTACTGCTCGTCGACGGACCGCACCTGCAAGCCCTGCACCTCGGGCTGGGAGAACTGCGACCAGCTCGACTCCTGCGAGTGCAAGATCACGAGCGCTACCTGCACCGCGGGGAAGTGCGTGTACTGACCCCTGAGCTCGTGCGCGTAGTCCTCGGCGGCGCGGCGAGATCACTCCCCGTCGCGAAGACGGTCTTGCTGGAGCCGGTGGTGGGCGAAGACGCGCTCCAGGAAGGCGGCGCGGAGGTGCGGCTCGGCGAGGCGCCCCTCCTCTTCGATGGGGAGGTCGGGCAGACGCTGGCGCAGGGCCGCAGCGAAGAGACCCCGGCCGGTGCGGCGGGCAGCCTCTCCCTCGGGGCCGTGGACTCTCACGCGGAGGAGCCCGCAGCTCGGGGAATCCCGCTTCAGGACGAAGCCCGACAGCCGGAGACCCGCGAGCTCGTCGAGCCGCCGTGCGGCGTAGAGGGTCATCGCCGCGGTCAGGTCGCGCCCGCTCCCGGGTGCCACGAGCCGCACCTCACCCGCGCGCTGCTCCAGGCGGACCGTCTCCCGGGGGACGCCGAGGCCGAGCTCGACCTCGGGGCAGACGGAGACCCATTCGACGCGCGGGCCGAGCTCGTCGCACAGGAAGGCGTCGCGCTTGTGCTCTCCGTCGTAGCGCACGCGCTCGCCGAGCAGGCACGCCGAGACGCCGAGGCGCAGGGGGAGTTCGTCAGCCGCTTGGCCCATCGATAGTAGACGGATACCATGAGAGGAGACGCGAGGCGAAACGACGACCGATGCGAACTGCGAGGTGGAGAGTTTTGCTGTGCGCCGGTCTGCTGGGAGGCGTCGGGGGCTGTGCGGGCAGGAACGGGGCGTTTCTCACGGACGGTGGAATCGAGGATTGGGGGGTGGGCGACGGGTTCGGCTACCGGGACACGAGTACCCGGGACGGTGCGCCGACCGACGGAGTCGGCGCGGACGGTGCCGGCGGGGACGGTCCGCTGGTGGACGGCCCGCTCCGCGACGGGGGCGTGGCCGATGGACCCCGTCGCGATGGCCGGACGCCTGACGCGCGTCGCCCGGACGGCCGGATCTCCGACACGGTGGCGCCGCCGGTCTACACGCTGCGCGCGCCCCACTACCTGCGGAACGTGGGCTCGACGATCGCCGGGGTGTCGCAGTGGACCACCGTGGTGGTGGCGAATCACGGCGCCCAGGCCACCACGCTGACCGTGCGCGTCTACCGCGCCGACGGAAACCTGCTCCACACCTTCACCAAGGCCCTCGTCGCGAAGGGCGTCTGGAGCGCCTTCGGGGATGCCGACTGGCTCGCGGTCCCCGACACTTCCGCGGGCTCCGCGGCGGGGTGGGTCGAGCTCTCGGCCACGCAGCCGATCGTGGGGACGCAGCGGCTCTTCCTGCGCAGCGGCACGACCTACAACGCACCCCTCGTGCTCTTCGATCAGGTGCCGCTCAGCTCCGCCACGGCGACGAACCTCTACGGCTCCTTCTATCTGAAGAATTGGGGCTCGAACGTGGCCGGCGTGACGCAGTGGAGCAGCGTGACGGTGACGAACCCGAACGCCGCGGCGGCCACCCTCACCGTGCGGGTCTGGAAGACCGATGGCTCGGGGCAGCTCGCGACCTTCACCAAGACCCTCCCCGCGCGGGGCTCGTGGAACGCGTACGGCGACGCCGACTGGCTCGCAATCCCGGACACGGCGACGGGGGCGGGGATCGGCTGGGTGGAGCTGAGCGCGACGCGACCCGTGTTCGGCCTCAACCGGGTCGCCCTCCGGCAAGGCGCGGTCTACAACGGGACGGCGGTGCTGGTCGAGGACGCACCCCTCGCCACGCGCACCGCCACCACCACCTACGGCGCCTTCTACCTGAAGAACTGGGGGTCGAACATCGCGGGCGTGACCCAGTGGACGAGCCCTGTGGTGATCAATCCGAACGCCTCCGCGGCGACGGTGACGGTCCGCATCTGGAAGACCGACGGCTCGGGGCAGCTCGCGAGCTTCACCAAGACCGTTCCCGCGCGGGGCTGGTGGAACGCGTACGGCGACGCGGACTGGCTCGCGATCCCGGACACCGCGACCGGCGCGGGGATCGGCTGGGTCGAGCTCGTGGCCAGCCAGGCCGTGTTCGGGCACAACCGGCTCTCGCTGCGCCAGGGAGGGGTCTACAACGGGCCGGTGACGCTGCTCGACGATCAGCCGCTGACGGCCGACACCGGAACCGTCCTCGAGGCGCCGCTCTACCTCAAGAACGTGCCCTCGGGCCTCGGGAACGCGACCCAGTGGTTCTCGCCGGTGGTCGTGAACCCAGGCTCCGCCGCCGCGACGCTGACCGTGCGCGTGCGGCGAAACGACGGCACCGCGGCCGCGAGCTTCGGCAAGACCATTCCGGCACGCGGCTGGTGGAACGCGTACGGCGATGCGGACTGGAACGCTATCCCCGACCTCGCCGGAGGTCAGGGGTCGGGGTGGGTGGAGCTCTCGTCCAGCCAGGCGATCTTCGCCCTCGGACGCCTCGCGCTGCGGGACGGCACCACGTACAGCGCGCCGGTGGTGCAGCTCGACGACGACCCGTTCACGGCCCCGTGACCTACTTGTCGATGGGCGCGAGCGGCGTCACCGCCGCCCCCCAGAACTCGTACGGATAGTTCTGGACGCGCTGCCCCTTCCCCGTCTTCGGGTCGATGCTGAGGAGCGCGCCGCTCTTCGTCAGGCCGTAGATCGTGCCCTTCCAGTAGGCCAGCCCCCAGACGTGGTCGAAGCCAATTTGCCCGATGCGGGTGGCCTTGCCCGTCTGCGGGTCGACGGTGATGAGGATGTTGTTCGTCTTGTCCGCGCCGGCGTCGCTCACGCCGTAGAGCGTGCCGTCCTTGATCGCCACGAGGTCGCCGCTGGCCTCGAAGCCGGGGCCGAAGGAACCGATGGGGGTCACGTTGCCGTTCTGGGGGTCGATGCGCCGCAGCGCCCCGCTCTTGTCGGCGGCGAGCAGGGTCCCCGCGGCCTCGAAGGTGAGGGCCACGTTGGCCGTGCCGGGCACTGCGGTGACGCGGCTGGCTTTGGCCGTCGTGGCGTCGATGCGAAAGAGCTCGTTCACCGACACGCCGTAGAGCTCGCCCGCCGGGGTGACCGCGAGGTCGTTCATGTCGGGGATCCCCGCGCCGAAGGGGCCGACCTTGGAGAGGGCGAGCGTCGCGGGGTCGATCGAGAAGAGCTCCTTGCCGCTGTGCGCGAACATGGCCCGCGCGCCGACGTAGGTGGGGAGGTCGCCGGTCGGGACGACCATGTCCGGCCACGAGGTGAGCGCGTCCGGCGCGGCGTCGACGGCGGGAGCGGCGTCGGGTTGCGAGACGAAGGACTTGGCGTCCACGCAGCCGCAGAACAGGCCGACGAGGAGTACGGGGGCCGCGATCATGGGGGATTTGAACATGGGGTACCTCTCGGGGGCGGCTTATAGCACGGTGCGGCAGAGTTGACGCACGTCAGATCTGAAGGCCAGAGCGAGCGCCGGCGTTGCGACGCACCGAAGCTTCGTGCGACGCTCCGCGCACACCACGCGAAAGGGGATCGGCTTGAGCGACGCGCACAAGTTTCTTCTCGACGAAAGCAAGCTGCCGAAGGCCTGGTACAACATCAACGCGGACCTGCCGGTGCCGCCACAGCCGGTCTTGCACCCGGGGACGATGCAGCCCGTGACGCCCGACTTTCTGTCGGTGCTCTTCCCCATGAACATCATCATGCAGGAGGTGAGCACCGAGCGCTGGGTCGAGATCCCCGAGCCGGTACGCGACGTCTACCGCCTCTGGCGCCCGACCCCCATGTACCGCGCGCATCGGCTGGAGAAGGCGCTCGATACGCCGGCGCACATCTACTACAAGTACGAAGGGACGAGCCCCGTCGGGTCGCACAAGCCGAACACGGCCGTCCCCCAGGCCTTCTACAACAAGGAGGCGGGGACGAAGGCGCTCACCACCGAGACGGGAGCCGGGCAGTGGGGGAGCGCGCTCTCCATGGCCTGCAATTTCTTCGGGCTCGACCTCGAGATCTACATGGTCAAGGTCTCGTACCATCAGAAGCCGTACCGCCGAATGATCATGGAGAACTTCGGCGCGCGCGTTTACGCGAGCCCCACCGAGCGTACGCAGTACGGTCTGAAGGTGATGGCCGAGAACCCCGACTCGCCGGGATCGCTCGGCATCGCCATCTCCGAGGCGGTCGAGGTGGCGGCCTCGAGCGGCGGTCACAAGAAGTACAGCCTGGGCTCGGTGCTCGGTCACGTGCTGATGCACCAGACGGTGATCGGGATCGAGTCGCTGCAGCAGATGGAGCTGGCCGGCGAGTACCCGGACATGGTGATCGGTTGCGCGGGCGGCGGCTCGAACTTCGCCGGCTTCACCTACCCCTTCATCCACAAGAACCTGACCGAGGGGAAGAAGACCAAGGTCATCGCCGTCGAGCCGGCGTCGTGTCCGACCCTGACCAAGGGACGCTACGCGTTCGACTACGGCGACACCGCGGCGATGGCTCCCATCGTGAAGATGCACACGCTCGGGCACACCTTCGTGCCGCCCGGGATCCACGCGGGGGGGCTGCGCTACCACGGCATGGCGCCGAGCGTGAGCGCGCTCGTGGACCACGGCGACATCGAGGCGCGTGCGGTGAAGCAGCTCGCCACGTTCGATGCGGCGGTGGCCTTCTCGCGGGCCGAGGGGATCATCCCGGCTCCGGAGTCGGCACACGCGGTGCGGGTGACGATCGACGAGGCGCTGCGCTGCAAGCAGACCGGCGAGCGCAAGGTGATCGCCTTCTGCCTCTCGGGGCACGGGCACTTCGACATGACGGCCTACGAGGCCTACCACGCCGGGAAGCTCCAGGATCACGAGTACTCGGCGGAGGACGTGAGCGCCGCGATGGCTCACCTGCCGAACGTCCCCGCCATGTAGACCGCGCGGTCCTCTCGCGCGTCGCACCCCCGCTCACTGTCCCCGCTCACTCCAGATAGTACAGCCCCACCGACGCGTAGCGCCTGACCGACGCCGGTCGGTTCGCCCCGTACTCCAGGCGCAGCCGGAAGGAGCGCGCGAACTGGATCGCGTCGGTCAGGATGTGCCAGCGCGTCGGGTTCACCACGCCGCGGTCCTGGTCGGTGTTCCGCTCGAAGAGACCGAGGCTGCTGAAGGCGTAGCTGTATGGCCCGTTCCAGTAGTACCAGCCGCCGTTGAAGTAGTCCTCGGTGCCGGTCCCCTGCCACCGCGGCTCGCCGTCCACCTCGCCGAGCTCGTCCCCCTCGAGGCAGTTCAGGACCTGCGGGAAGGGGTTGCTCGGATCGGCCTGGCCCACGAAGGTCATCACCGTCCCGACGTACTTGCCGCGACCGGTCACCTCGGCGATGCCGTGGCGGTCCTTGTCGGTCAGCGGGGGCAGCTGCTCGCGGTGCTGCGCGTGCAGGTAGCCCCAGCGCGAGGTGGGGAGCTCGGCCACGACACCCACGCTGGCCACGAGGCTGACCGGCTCGGTCCCCTCGTTGCGCAGCGCGAGCTGGGCGCGGCTGCGAAAGGGCATCGGGAGGTAGAAGGAGAGTCGATGGCGCGCGCCGTCCCGGGTGACCGCGAGAGGAAGGGCGGCGAAGGGGACGAGTTTCTCCTCGCTCGCGAAGAGGGCGAGGAGCGGCACGTCGATCGCGGCCTGGGGGCGGTCGTCCCAGTGCGCGACCAGGCGCAGCTTCCGCAGCGCCTCGAGCGACGCGGCCGCGTCCACGGTCAGCTCGAGTCGCCGGATCGTGCCCGGCCCGGTTTGGCGGAGCACGAGCGTCGTCTTCCCTGGGTCGGCGCGGACCGCCGCCCCGTCGAGTGCGAGGGGCGAGGTGGTCCCCGGCTCGCCCTTGCCGGTGCGACCGAGCAGGGCGCGCGCCTCGGCCAGGATCGGGCCGTCGACGGTGGCCGGATCGAAGGGGGTCACCTCGCCCGCGGACTGCGTCGCGACCTGGTAGTAGTGCACCTTCTGCGCGCTGAGCCCGTCGAGGACGATGCGGAGCTTGGAGCGGTACGCGATCGGCAGGTAGCTCACGAGGAGCCCCGAGCGCCAGCCCGCGAAGGGCTCGGTGAAGGTCTGGTCGCGCCCCTCGGCCCAGTCCTTCAGCTTGCCCTGGTAGACCGGGCGCCTGAGGTCGTCGACGTAGATCTTGATCTGTTCCTGGTCGAGGCCCGCGAGGGGAACCCCCGGCGCGGGCATCATCGGCGGCTGCACGGGGTTCGACATCGCGAAGACCATGCGCGAGACGAAGCCGGGTCCGTCGTCGGCGGCGGCGATGAGGTAGCCGGGGATGCCGTCGCCGCAGCGCGCGGGTTCGAGCTGCTCGGTGAGGAGCGGGATGGGCCGGCCCCCGCAGACGGCGAGGAAGTTGTTGAAGTCCTTGTTCCCGGGGTCGGCGAGAGGGTACTTCGCCTGCTTGAGCGTGTCGGTGCTGGTGAAGACGCGGTAGCGCCGCTCTTCGAGGCGCGGCAGCTCCTCCCAGCGCGAGAGGGTGCGGAGGGCCTCGTCGGCGCTCTCGCCTCCTACGGCGCTGCAGGCGGCGAGGCAGAGCGGAAGACCCAGAACGACCGGGCGAAGCGATCGCACGCGCATGATTGTCCCTTTCCGGGCAAAGCTAGCCCGCGCGCGGGACGCTGTAAACGCGCGCCTCGTCGGGTGCCGTGTGAGGGGCACTGGTCAGGCGGCCGGCTTTGTGGGATGAGTCCCGCATGAGGCCCGGACCCCGGCTCTCGGCCGGCTCACGACTCTGGCTCGCGGCGCTCGGCTCGTGCCTGCTGCGCTGTTCTGGGTTCACCGCGGTGCCGGCGGACGGGGGTGCGCGCGACGGCGCGACGGGGGATGGCGGGGCGAGGGAGGCTCGGGCCGACGCGCTGCCGGCGGTGACCTGCACGAGCACCACGCTGCGCGGCCTGATGCCGCTCGGCCAGTCCACGCTGGAGGCGGACGAGGCGGGGATCGTGCCTCTCGCCAGCGGCAAGGGGGTGAGCCTCGTTTGGGAGTCCGAAGCGAAGTCCGATCCGCGCCTCTACTGGGCCTGGGTGGACTTCCTCGGCAAGCCGCGCGGCGCGAAGGAGCTGGCTCGGGGGCGTGACCCGCTCCTCCTGCCGGTGGCCGGCGGCGCGGTCCTCTTCTACAGCGAGGGGACGAGTCTCAAGCGCGTCCAGCTCGACGACCAGGGGGTCTTCAAGGGCCAGCCCGCGACGGTGCATACCCCCCTCACGAGCAGCTTCGACGGGGCGCGCGTCGGCGCGGTCCACGCGCTCGTGCTGAACGGCGTCGAGGAGGGGCGCGACGAGGTGCACCTTCTGCGCGTGGGGTCCGACGGAAAGATCCTCTCCGGACCGACGAAGGTGCCGCAGTCGGGGATCAACTCCACCCTCGCCAGGGTGGCCTGGGATGGCCGGCGCCTCCTGCTGTCGTGGACCGACATGCGCGAGGGGACCCCGGCCGTCTACGCCGCGCTCTTCGACGAGCGGGGACAGCGACAGGGGAACGACCTCCGCGTCTCCGCTGCCGGAACGAAGGGGGCCTTCCCGTCGGTCGCCCCGCAGGCCGGTGGCGGGTTCGTCCTCTGCTACGAGCAGAAGGTGACCGAGACGAACCACGAGGTCTTCTGCGCGCGGACCGACGGCGAGGGGAAGGTGACGAACCAGGTTCAGCTCACGCGGACCGCAGGCGACTCCTTCCATCCGCGCGCGGTGGCCCACGGCGCGCTGACCTGGGTCCTCTGGGACGAGCGCAGCGCGGCGAGCGAGCCCCGCCTCTACTGGCAGTTCCTCGACGCGCAGGGGGCGCCGCTCCTCGCGCAGCCGCGGGACCCCGAGGTTCGCGGCTGGCGTCCGCACGCCGTCTCGACGCCCGACGGGCTGTACTTCCTGCACTACAACTTCGGCAGCGGGACGCGCGTGCTCGCCGAGGTGGGGACCGTGAACTGCTTCTGAGAAGTGGGCCCTGGGGTCAGGTTTGCTGCGGCGTGAGCCACTTCGGGAGCTGCGGGGCGCGGTAGCGCGCGAAGGCGAGGAGCAGGCCGTCCGGGGTCGTGTCGTGTACCAGCGTCGCGCGGTGCTCGGCGCGCACGAGCTTCTCGGCGGTGGCGTGGTCGAGGAGCGCGAGGAGCGGGTCGTAGAACCCCTCCACGTTGAGGAGGCCGCAGGGCTTGCGGTGGATCCCGAGCTGGCTCCAGGTGAGCGTCTCGAACAGCTCCTCGAAGGTGCCGAGCCCGCCGGGGAGCGCGATGAACGCGTCGGAGAGGTCGTGCATGAGCTGCTTGCGCTCGTGCATGCTCGAGACGACGTGCTGGGCGGTGAGCCCGGTGTGGGCGAGCTCGCGGCTGACGAGGGCCCGGGGGATGACGCCCGTCACGCGCCCTCCGGCCGCCAGCGTCGCGTCGGCGACGATCCCCATCAGGCCGACGTTGCCGCCCCCGTAGACGAGCTCGAGGCCCCGTCGGGCCAGCTCGCCGCCCAGGGCGCGCGCGGCGTCGGCGTACGCGGGGCGGGCCCCGGCGCTCGAGCCGCAGAAGACGCAGATGCGCTTGAGGGTGCTCGCGGCCACGCTCGCCTCGCGCTCAGTCCCAGGAGAAGAGCCAGCGACGCGAACCGAGGAGCGAGGCGGCGAGGCCTCCCAGGCCGCCCTCGGTCTGCAGGACCAGCGGCGGGCAGTAGACGTAGTGCTCCCAGGCGAGGGCCTCGCACTCGGCGCGATCTTTCGGCGGGCGGGCGACGTGCAGCTCGATCGTGTCGTACGAGATGGCCATCGCGTCGGCGCCGTAGCGCTCGTGCCATCGCTTCAGCAGCGCGACGTGGACCTCTGCGATGGGGCAGGTGTCCCAGCCGCCGATTCGCAGGTGTCCGGGCGCGTGCCAGCTCACGGGGCTCGGGATCAGCGCCACCGACAGGTCGCGGCGCTCGCCCTCCTCGCTCGCCATCAGGGATTCGAAGGTCGGGCGCAGGGGGCCCGGCTCCTGCCAGCCGGAGAGGTCCCGCTCGAAGAAGTCCGGGTTCTCCTCCTCCATCGCCGTGAACCAGAGGCCGGTGTCGATGGCCAGGCCGTCCTCGATGAGCTGGGCCGCGGGAGGGAAATCGTCGCTCGTCACCTGATTCACCATCAGGCGCACGCTCTGCTCGTCTCCCACCACTACCGGCCAGAGCCCGGTGCGGGGGACGAGCTCCCGGAGCTGACCCCAGAGGCGAAACGCCTCCTCGGCCGGGGCGACGAGGCGATGGATGTTGCCGTCGTCGAGCTCGAGGAACGGGGAAACCGTCGAGCCGTCGATGCCGTGCTGCGCGAGCTTACGTCGTAGGCGCTCCATAGTGCGTATAAGTATCCCACCGGCGGGGCGCAAGGCTACCTTCTCGAGCGTCGGGCGCGCGGTCTCGGTATCGGGGCGGGTCGACCGTGTGGGCGCGGAGCAGGGTCCGGGGCGCCACCGAGCGGCTAGGCCAGCGGCCAGCGGCGACGGTCCGAGGGTCGTAATCATTAGGAGATCTCACGAAACGCCTGGCGTGCATCTTGCTCGTTAGGGCCCCCGGCACGCATGGATCGAACGAGCTCGCACCTCTTGAGACAGTGCCTGGCCTTCGCGCTCCTCGCCGCGTGCGCCGTCGCGCGTCCGACGTCCGCGCGCGCGGACTGGACGCAAAACCTGTTTTCCTCTCTTTCGCATCGCCACCGCCAGACGGCGCGACACAGCGACGCCGTCGAGTGGGTGGCCGCGATGCTGGCCCGGCGGCTCGAGCTCACCGCGCGCGAGCAGAGGCTCGTCCGGCAGGTGGCGCGTCTGCACGACCTCGGCAAGGGGCGCGTGCCTTGGTCCATTCTCGAGAAGGCCGGGCCGCTCACCGACGAGGAATGGGCGGTGATGAAGCAGCATCCCGACCTCGGGGCGCAGCTGCTGGAGCGCGGGGGCGGCCATCGCACGACGCTTCGTCACTACCTGGCGCAAGGCGTTCGTGGACACCATCAGTGGGTCGACGGTGGGGGCTATCCCGCGCGCGAGCCTGGCACGCCGATGACGCGCGAGGCGCAGATCGTCGCGGTGGCGGACTTCGTTGCCGCCGTGGCCGAGCGCCGCCCTTACAAGGAGCCGTGGGATAGGGCGCGCATCGTGGCCGCGCTGCGGGAGGGGTCGGGGACGCACTTCGCGCCCGACGTCGTCGAGGCGGCGGTCGCGCTCCTCGAGGGGCATCGGTCAATGATGCGGCGCCTCGGGGGCGGCTCGCCGCGCATCACGCCGACGCCCCGCAAGATCTCGCACGCGCTCGGAGGGAAGCGGCGCGGGGGAAGCGGGGAGCTGGTGCAGCATCGTCGCCGCGTGGCGAGCTCGTCGCACGGCCAGGGCGGCTCGCACTCACGCTTGCGCCTCGGCCATCCGGGTTTGTAGCGCGGCGGCCTCGGCCTCAGAGTAGCCGAGCTCGCGCAGCACCTCGACCGTGTGCTCGCCGAGCAGCGGCGGCGGGCGACGGATCGCAGCCGGGCTGGCGGAGAGCCGAAACGGAAAGCCCGTGCTCGCGATCGTGCCCAGCGTCGGGTGCTCGACCTCGCGGCGCAGCTCCTGGTGCCGCGCCTGCGGATCGTCGAAGACCTCGTCCACGCGATAGATCGGCCCGCACGGCACCTGCGCGCGGTCGAGGGTGGTCACGATCTCGGCCGTGCCGAGCGCGACGAAGCGCTCCTCGATGAGACGCGCCAGCTCGCGCACGTGGACCACGCGGCCTTCGTTGTGGGTGAAGCGTGGGTCCTCTCGCAGGTGCGCGAGGCCGAGCGCGTCGGTGAATCGGCGCCACTGCTCGTCGTTGCCCACCGCCACGTTCACGTGACCGTCGCGCGTGGCGAAGGTCTGGTAGGGGGCGATCATGCTGTGCGCGTTCCCCGTGGTCGTCGGGGCGCGACCGGTCGCGAAGTAGGCCGCGGCCTGGTAGGTGAGCAGAGCCACCTGGCTGCCGAGCATCGACGCGTCGACGAGCTGCCCCGCGCCGGTGCGCTCCCGGTGAAAGAGCGCGGCGAGCACGGCGTGCGCCGCGAACATCCCACTCGCCATATCGGCGATGGGGACGCCGAGGCGGGTCGGATCGTCTTCGGGGCCGGTGACGCTCATCAGCCCGCCCATCCCCTGCAGGATCAGATCGTAGGCCGTGCGGTGGCTGCCCGGGCCGCTCTGGCCGAAGCCCGAGATCGAGCAGACGACGAGCCGCGGGTGCGCGGCGAGGAGCGCCTCGGGGGCGAGCCCGAGTCGCGCCATGGTCCCCGGGGAGAAGTTCTCGACGAGCACGTCGGCGCGCGCGAGCAGCCGCTCGATCACGGCGCGGCCGTCGGGCTGTTTCAGGTCGAGCGCCACCGAGCGCTTGTTGCGGTTGACCGAGAGGAAGTAGGCCGACTGCCGCGTGCCGTCGCGCGCGGCGAGGAAGGGCGGCCCCCAGGCGCGCGTGTCGTCGCCGGCGCCGGGGCGTTCGACCTTCACCACGTCGGCGCCGAGGTCGCCGAGCAGGAGGGTGCAGTAGGGGCCGGACATGGCGCGCGTCAGGTCGAGCACGCGCACGCCGGAGAGCGGGCCGGGGGTGGCGAGGGGTTGCATGGCGGGAGCATCAGCGAGGCGCGGGGCGGGGGCAAGAGGCGTCGTGGCCGAGGAGCCTGGAGTCTCGACACCCCAGCTCCGGGGGGTGTTCCTGTCGTATTTCGGGCGTTGCGGACGGTAACCGACCGAAAGGTGGCACGCCCTCTCCGCCGCGCGGCTGGTGCGAGGGATGCATACCTCGGAGCTACGGCAGACGCTGCAGGGAGGCATCACACCCGAGATGAAGCTGCGACGGGCGCGTGGGCTGTGGAAGGCGGGTGCTGGTTGGGCGAGCGTGGCGGTCGTGGCGCTCGTCGGAGGGTGCGGGGGCGTGGAGAGCGCCTTCGACGAGGAGTCGACGGGGCGGGTGACCTACCGGGTGAGCGCGCCCCCCGCGGCTCCCACGGACCTCGCGGCGTCGGCCCGCTCGCAGTGCGCGATCGAGCTCACCTGGACTGACAACGCGAACGACGAGACGGGCTTTCGCGTCGAGCGCAGCGTCGACGGCGTGAGCTTTACTCAGATCGCGTCCGTGGGGGCGAACGTGACGCGCTATACGAGCAGGGGCCTGACGGCGGGAGCGGCCTACTTCTACCGCGTGCGAGCCTACGTCAAGGGCTCTCCGACGCTCTATTCGGCGTATGCGCAGACCGCGAGCCCGACGACCACGCTGCCGGCCCTCGCGGCGCCGACGCTGGCGATCCAGCGGACCTACGCTACGCAGGCCGATCTGAGCTGGAGCGACGACTCGGCGAGCGAGTCGGGCTTCAAGATCGAGCGCAGCGCCGACGGGGCGACGTTCGTCGAGGTGGCCAGCGTGGGGGCGGACGTCACGACCTACACGGACGCCGGACTCGCGCAGGGCACGGCGGTCACCTATCGCGTGCGCCCCTACAACGCCTGCGGCGCGGGCCCGGCGTCGAACGCGGCCTCGACGACGACGACGACCTGCGGGGCTCCCGCGGACGCCGACGGTCGCGGTCTCTGGGTCTGGAGCTACGACCAGGCGACCAAGCCGGGGCTGCTGGCCTTCGCCGCGGGCAGGTCCGTGAGTGCGATCTACGTGGAGAGCGAGGCCCTCGTCGCGGCGCAGCCGGCCACGCTGACGGACCTAGTCCAGAGCGCCGCGGCCCAGAACCTTAAGGTCGAACTCCTCTTCGGCGCGCCGAGCTGGGCGCGGGCCGCCAGCCACGAGCAGGCTCTGGCGCTCGCGCGGGCGTCGGTGAGCTACGTGCAGTCGCTGTCGGGCGCGAAGCCCACCGCCGTGCACTTCGACGTCGAGCCGTACCTCCTCCCCGAGTGGAATACCGACCGCAACGGCATCGCCAACCAGTACCTGGACCTGCTCGAGGGGCTTGCCCAGGCCGTGGCGGGCAGCGGCCTCGCGCTCGCGGTGGACGTTCCCTTCTGGTACGACACGGTGCAGGTCACGCGCGCTGGCGCGACGCGCCCGCTCCACAAGTGGGTGCTCGACCTCGTGGACCGGGTGGTCATCATGGACTACCGCGACTTCGCCACGGGCGGCGGGGGGCTTATCGACCTCGCCGCGAGCGAGCTGGGGTACGCCGAGGCGGTCTGCAAGCAGGCCGTGGTGGGGGTGGAGACGCAGTGCAACCTGGGCGACCAGCTCACCTTCTGCGAGGAGGGCGAGGGGGCGATGAACGCGGCGCTCGGCGCGACACGACAGGCCTACGTCGGCAACGTGGCGATGGCCGGCGTGGCGGTGCACTACTACGAGAGCTGGCAGCTCCTCGCGCCCTGAACCAGCTAGCCCTAGCCCGCCCTCAGGGTCCGAAGAAGGTGATCGGGTCTACGGTACAGGCCTTGTACGTGCAGGTCTTGTCGGGCCGGCGGACCTCGAGGTGCAGGTGCGGTCCGTTCTGGGTGCCGCTCTCGGCGACCTCCTGGCCGAGCGTCACGCGCGCGCCCGTGGTCACGAGGATCCTGGAGCAGTGCCCGTAGATGACCTCCGTCCCGTCGGAGAGGCGCATCCTGAGCTCGCCTGCGGCGGCGTTCTGGCTGTCGGCGAAGTAGCCCGTGCCGCCCGACTCGGTGACCGTCGCGTCCTCCATCGCGTAGAGCTTGGTTCCACGCGCCAGGGTGATGTCGCTCCCGCAGTGCACGATGCGGCTCGCGTCCCAGTGCCCGTACCCCTGGCAGTACTCGTAGCCGCCGTTGAAGGTCGTGTAGCCGTAGGGCTGCACGACGGAGTAGGCGCCGCCCACGATCTCCGTCACCGTGAGCCGCCGCTTGGCCGGCGCGGCGTCGGAGGGGTTGCGGCGTGGGGAGCCGTCGCGGGCCGCGAGGTCGGCCGGTGCTCTCAGGTCAGCGCGCCCGGTGGTCCGTCCGTCCGCGACGCCGATGGACCCCGGCCCTCCGTCGGAGGCACCTTCCTCGCCCAGCAGGCCTCCGCGCAGGGTGCCGGAGCAGCCCGGGGCCGAGGCGAGGCCTCCGCAAAGCAGGCCCACGACGAGCCAGGACCGCCCGGGGCGCCGCGAGGGTACCGCTAGCCTCATGCATGAGGTGAGAGCAACTGGCGTGCCGCGCCCGAGGGCGCAAGAATCCACCATTGTTTCACGATCCCGGGGCTTGAAGACCCCGCCTGCTGACCACCGCGTCGGCCACGAAATGCGGAGAATCGGTTGCGCCGCCGGTTACCTGGTGCTCGGAGGATCTTGCCTCCGGTGGCTGCGCAAACGGGCGCTACGGCCGGTCCTGGCAGGTCCCCGCGGTTCCCGACGACCCGGCCACGCAGATCCCCGCCTGAACCGGCCGGCAGGGCTTGGTGCAGGGGACCGAGAGGCACCCCTGCTGCTTCCAGAGCTGCTGCACGTAGGTGATGGCCTGCACGGCGAGCGTGTTGCGCGAGTCCACCATGGTCATGCAGCCGCACTGCAGGCTGTCCGGAACCATCACGGTGCACTGCGGGCTCGAAAGGGCGGCGTTGCAGCTCTTGCCCTGCTTCACGGCCACCTGGTACGCGGCGCTGAGCTGGTCGCAGCTGGTGGTCGTCGGCGAGCACGCCCCGCGGCTGGCCACCGAGACCCCGTTCGCGTTGGCGCCGCAGGGATTGCTGTACGTGACGTTGTCGCAGCCGCAGACCGGCAGGTACTCCCCCGTGCAGCTCGAGGGGCGGGTCTTGCACACTCCTCCGCCCTGCGCGCCGCAGCCGAAGTCGGAGTGGCAGTACCCGTTCTTGAGGTGCATGCACTCCACGTTGTCCTTGCAGGGCGGCGGGCCGCAGGGGCCCTTCTGCGCGATGGAGGTGCCGGCGGCGTGCGCGAGGCAGTCGTTGTCGTAGGTCTTGCCGTCGCAGCCGCAGACCTGGGCGAGGATCTTGGGGCAGTTCCCGGTGCGAGGCGCGCAGGTGCCGGGCCCCATCTTGCCGCAGTGACCATCCAGGTTGCAGTACATCGGCGCGCCGTAGCCGCAGTCCGCGTTACTCTTGCAGCTCGAAGGGGTGTTGCACGCCCCCTTGCGCGCCACCGAGGTGCCGGCGCTGTTGGCCTCGCAGTCGTTGCCGTAGGTCCTGCCGTCGCAGCCGCAGACGGGGGCGTAGTACTCGGGACAGCCCTGCGGCCGGGGTGCGCACTTGCCGGGACCGTTCATGCCGCAGCTCGAATCCTGGGCGCAGAACTGGTTCGGGCCGCACTCCATGCTGCTCTTGCAGACCGACGGCTGGTTGCAGCGGCCTCTCGAGCGGACGGAGACCCCGCTCATCTGCGCGGCGCACTCGTTGCCGTAGTCCTTGCCGTCGCAGCCGCAGACCGGGTCGTAGATCGCGGCGCAGCCCTTCGGACGTGCGACGCACTTGCCCGGGTTCATCGCGCCGCAGCTCGCGTCGAGCAGGCAGAACTGGCCGGCCGTGGCGCCGCATTCCTTGTTCGACCAGCAGCCGGGGGGCGGCGGGGGCGGCGGGGGCGGCGGGGGCGGCGGGGGCGGCGGGGGCGGCGGCGGATCTTCGCAGGCTCCCTTGCGGGACACGTTCATGCCGGCGCCGCGGGCCTCACAGTCGTTGCCGTAGGTCTTGCCGTCGCAGCCGCAGACGGGGGAGTAGATCGCGGGACAGGCGCGGGCCCGCTGCACGCAGATGCCGCCGCCGGTCTTGCCGCAGTTGACCTCGAACCGACAGTACTCGTTGTTCGAGGGGTCGCAGTCCGCGCTGCTGCGGCAGCCTGTGCGACCGTCGGGCAGGGGCCCGGCGTCGGCGTCCGACGAGCTCCCGTCGGTGACGCCGCCGTCCGGGCCGTTCGAGGGGCAGGCGCCCTTGTGCGCCAGGGTCACCCCGGCGAGCTCGGCCTCGCAGCGCGAGTAGTAGGTCTGCCCGTCCACGCCGCAGACGGGGCTCGGATCCTCGCAGAGCGCGGGGAGAGGGGCGCGACCGCAGGCCGAGAGGCCGAGGGCCAGCGGCAGGGCGATCAGGAGCCGACGTCGATCACGGGTGCGCATCGAGACCTCCACGGAGTGCGTCACGGTCGATCATTATAGAGAGAGCAACCAGCATGCCAGATGGCCGGACGCGGGGCCTGAAATCTGTGTGCCGGGTTAGACCGGGGTCTCGGGGCACCCCCGGCGGGAAACGTGACGCCCGGATCCCGGGGCCCATGGAAAACTGAGGCACCCCTTGCAACGCGGGCCGACTTGGGGGAATGCTCCGCCTCGCCAACGTCTGGTGGAGCCCGTCCGATGCCCGAGCCATTACCGCAGAGCCACGAACGTCATCGCCGGTTGTGGGAACTCGTGGCGCCCCGTTCACCGCGTGACGACGTGGCGCACGATGTCTATCACCTTTTGCGGGTCCACCAGTGGGCCACGCGCCTCGCCCCTGAGGCGGGCGTGGACCCCGATCTGGCCGGGGCCGCGGCGCTGGTGCACGACCTCGTGGACGTGCCGAAGCACGAGAAGGATCGACCGTACGCGTCGGAGCGGTCCGCCGAGGAGGCGCGGGCGCTCCTGCGGCTCGTCGGCTACAGCGACCGCGAGGTCGCGGCGGTGGTCGAGGCCGTGCGCACCTGCAGCTGGTCGCGCGGTCGGGCGGCCACCTCGGAGCTCGGCACCGTGCTGCAGGACGCGGATCGCCTGGATGCGATCGGCGCGGTGGGCGTGGCGCGGGTCTTCGCCACGGCCCAGCGCATGGCCTCGGCCGGGAAGGCCGTGCGCCTCTATCATCCGACGGACCCGGGGGCGCTGCTCGATCGTCCGCTCGACGACCTGCGACAGGCCGCGGACCACTTCCAGCTCAAGCTCCTCAAGCTCGCCGAGGGGATGCACTACCCGTCGGCCCGCAAGGAGGCCGCGCGCCGCCACACCGCGCTGCGCGCCTACCTCGACGAGCTCGTGCGCGAGGTTTCGACGTAGACGGCCCGCGCTCCGTCGAGCGACCAGTCCCCGAGGCGCGCCTGACCGAGCGAGATGGCGCCGTCCCCGGGGGGGAAATCGCGTGACAGGTAGACCTGGTGTCCTCGCGCGAGCAGCCGTTCGCGCGTGCGCGCGGTGAGTCGCTCGTTCAGGAAGCAGCCCCCCGCGAGGACCACCGGCTCGAGCCCGACGCGGGCGGCGATGGCCTCGGCGAGGGCGGCCAGCGTCTCGTGCAGGCGCGCGGCGAGCACCGAGGGGGCAGCGTGGCGGCGCCGCTCGGCGAGGAGCGCGTCGACGAACGGACCGAGCGAGGCCACCATGGGTGGCCCGTCTCCGAGGGGGAGCGGGTAAGGCTCGACCGGGCCCACCTCGCGGGCTGCCTGCTCGAGGAGCAGCGCGGCCTGACCTTCGTAGCTCGGGCCCGTGCGAAGACCGGCGAGCGCGGCCACCGCGTCGAAGAGCCGCCCGACGCTGCTCGTGCGGGGAGAGGCGACCCCGCTCCGGAGCGTCTCGAGGAGCAGCGCAGCCTCGGGAGCCGGGAGGACCTCGGCCGCGAACGACGAGGCCAGCTCGGGGGCGTGTGCGAAGAGCAGCCCCAGCGCCGCGCGCCACGGCTCGCGAAAGGCACGCTCGCCACCGGGGAGCGGAAAGGGCTCGAGGTGCGCGACGCGCGAAAAGCCCGCGCGCTCCACGACCAGGGCCTCTCCCCCCCACAGGGTGCCGTCGGAGCCGAGGCCCGCTCCGTCCCAGGCCAGCCCGAGCACCGGTCCTTCGAGCGCGTGCTCGGCCATCACGGCCGCGACGTGGGCGTGGTGGTGCTGCGCGCGGAGGAGCGGCACGCCGTGCGCGGTCGCGAGCTTCTCGGCCAGGCGGCTCGAGGCGTAGTCCGGGTGGAGGTCGCAGACGAGGAGCTCGGGGCGCGCGGCGAAGAAGCCGAGCAGGTCGTCCACCGTGCGCGCGAGGAGCCGCGCCCCGCCAGCGGAGCGCAGGTCGCCGAGGTGCTGGCTCACCACGGCCTCCTCCCCGAGGAGGAGCGCCACGGTGCTCTTCAGCTCCGCCCCGAGGGCCAGGACGCACGCCTCGCGTCCCGCCCGCGCGAGAGGCAGAGGGAGCGGGGCGTAGCCGCGGGCGCGCCGCACGAGCTGCGGACCGGCGCCGGTCACGCGCACGACCGAGTCGTCCACGGGGCGCACGATCGGACGGTCGTGGACCAGAAAGGCGTCGGCGAGCTTTCCGAGGCGAGCGAGCGCCTCCGGCTCGTCGGTGCACATCGGCTCCTCGGCCAAATTGCCGCTCGTGCAGACCACCGGCCGCCCGAGCTCTTCGAGCAGAAGGAGGTAGAGCGGCGTGGACGGGAGCATCACCCCGAGGTCGCGGTTTCCCGGGGCCAGCGCCTCCAGAGCCAGGCCACCGGCCGTCCGAGGCAATGGGTCGGGAAGCTCTCGACGCCGTGCGAGGAGGATCGGCGCCGCGGGAGACGAGAGCGCCGCCCGCTCGTCGGCCGAGAGGTCGCACCAGGGTGTCATGGCCTCCGGCGCCGAGAACATCACGGCGAAGGGCTTATCGTCGCGTCCCTTGCCCGCGCGGAGCCGCGCGACGGCCCCGGGGTCGGTGGCGTCCACGAGCAGCTGATAGCCGCCGAGGCTCTTGGCGGCCAGAATCTCGCCCCGCCCGAGGAGTCGCACCGCGGCCGTGAGCGCGGGAGCACCCCGCACGAGCTCTACCCCGCGCGAATCGAGCAGCCGGAGCGCGGGCCCGCAGATCGGGCAGGCGATCGGCTGAGCGTGAAAGCGCCGATCCCGCGGGTCGTCGAACTCGCGCCGACAGGCGGCGCAGAGCGAAAAGCCGCGCATGCTGGTCGAGGCGCGATCGTAGGGGAGGGCCTCGACGATGGTGTACCGAGGGCCGCAGGCCGTGCAGCTCGCGAAGGGGTAACCGTGCCGCCTCTCGGCGGGCGAGAGCACCTCCGCGCGACAGGCGGGGCAGGTCGCGAGGTCCGTCGGCAGGGCCGGACGCACGTGCGGCGCGCGCTCGCTCGGGCGGATCGCGAAACCCGGTTCATCGCACAGCGGGAGCGCAGTCCGCGCGACCGATACGATGCGGGCCGCCGCGGGGAGCTCGCTCCCGAGCGCGTGCTCGAAGCGCGCCACGCGAGGCGCGAGTCCCTGCACCTCGATCCGTACCTCGCTCCCCAGGTTCTGCACGAGGCCGGTCAGCCCCTCTCGCTCAGCGAGGCGAAAGACGAAGGGGCGAAAGCCCACCCCCTGCACCACACCGCGGAGCGCGAGCCCGATGCGGATCATGCCCCGATGAGGGTGCGGACCCGCGCGACAGCCTCGGGGAGGGCGCGGGCCACCTCGTCGGAGAGGCTACTCTCCCCGCGCCGTGGGGGGGCGATGGTGACGCCGACCAGCTGAAGGCGCCGCGCGATGAGCGCGGGGGCGAGCGCGCGGGCGAGGCCTATCGCCTGCGCCACGCCGAGCCCGTGGCTCGAGAGCCGTCCCGGTCCAAGACGGGCGAGCGCCGGCTCGTCGAGGAGCAGGACTCGCCCCGGGGGGTCGGCCAGGAGCGCGTCCACGATCACGACCTCCCCGTCGAACCGCACCAGCTCGACCAGACGGCTCGCGTCCGGCGCCTCGACGAGCTCCACACCCTCGGGGAGGCGCGCCCCACGCAGCGCCTCGCGCAGCGCCTCGAGCACGACGAGTCCGACGCCGTCGTCGCCGGCGAAGCGTTGGCCCAGGGCGATGACGCGCGTGCGCCGCGCCGCGAGTTCCGCCGCGCCGGGCGCAGGGTGCGGCTTCATTCCTCGTCGACCTTCAGCGTCAGAAAGTGCGTGGCGCACGAGATGCACGGGTCGTGGTTGCGCACCGCCTGCTCGGCCCGGTGCGTCGCGTCCGCGAGCGGCAGCGCGACGAGCTCGCCGGCCATCTGCCGCAGGTCCTCCTCGATCGAGGCCTGGTTCTGCGAGGTGGGCGGCACGATCTGCGCCTCGAGAATGGTGCCGCTGTCATCGAGGCGATAGCGATGGTAGAGCATCCCGCGCGGCGCCTCCGTCCCGCCGTGGCCCTCGCCCGCGCGCGGCGTGGCGGGTACGAAGGCCTCCTTCGGCGGCGCGTAGGCCTCGACGATCCGGAGCGCGTCGGTGAAGGCCTGCGCCACCTCGACCATCCGCACGAGGAGCATCTTGAACGGGTTCAGGCACGGCACGGAGAGACCGACCTCGCGTGCGAGCGCCTGGACCTCCGGATAGAGGCGGTCGAAGTTCAGGTTGAAGCGCGCGAGGGGCCCGCAGAGGTACGCCCCCCGCTCCTTCACGCGCGCGTGCAGCGCGTGGGTGTGCGTGACGTGCTCCTCGGCGAAGTGCTCGCCGAACTCGCGGACGGGAACATCGATCCCCTTCGACGAGCTAATGCGTCCCTCGCAGAAGGGGTACTCGTCCGGATGGCGGAGCGCGACGAACTCGTAGTCCCGCTCGAGCTCGGGGAAGGAGAGGGTCGCCATCCACCGCGCGGCCTCGGCGGCGGCCTCCTTGCCCCAGCGGAGCTCCGGCAGCAGCGAGTCGAGCTCGGCGCGCGTCGGGACGCGGTAGAAGCCGCCGACGCGCACGTTGATGGGGTGGATCTCGCGCCCGCCGAGCAGCTCGACGATGGCGTTGCCCGCCCGCTTGAGGCGCAGACCGAGCTCCACCTTCGGTCCGTGGAACTTGGCCATGGTCAGGGCGTCGGGATAGCCGAGGAAGTCGGGGGCGTGCAGCATGAAGGTGTGCAGCGTGTGGCTCTCGATCCATTCGCCGCAGTAGAGGAGCCGCCGCAGAGCCCGGAGCTGCCCCTCGACGCGGATCCCGAGCGCGTCCTCCATCGCGTGGCAGGCGCTCATCAGGTACGCCACGGGGCAGATGCCGCAGATGCGGGCCGTCAGGTCGGGGGCCTCGCTGTAGCCGCGGCCGCGCAGAAAGGCCTCGAAGAAGCGCGGCGGCTCGAAGATGGAGAGGCGGACCTCCGGCTCCTTCCCCTGGCGCAGCCGGATGAAGAGCGACCCCTCGCCCTCGACGCGCGGCAGGTAGTCGACCTTGATCGTGCGGGTCCGCTCAGCCACGGCGCTCTCCCTCGCGCTCGGCCGCCGCGGCGGCCTCCTTGAAGGCCGGCGCGTCCGCGTTGAAGGTCCGGAAGAGGCGCGTGACGTCGAGCGCGGTGCAGCCCAGGCCCATGAGCCCCGCGGTGAGCGCCGCCGCGTTCGGGGCCTCCATGGGGCCGAAACAGCCGTAGCAGCCGCGCGAGTAGCTCGGACAGAGCGCCCCGCAGCCGGCGTGGGTCACGGGCCCGAGGCAGGGGGTGCCGGTCACCATCACGCACACATTGCCGCGCAGCTTGCACTCCACGCACACCGCGTGAGCGGGGATGCTGGGCGTGCGCCCCCTCGCGAAGGCCGCGACGACGTCGAGGAGCTGGCGCTTGTTCACCGGACAGCCGCGCAGCTCGAAGTCCACCGGGACGTGGGTGGCGATGGCCGTGGAGGTCGCGAGCGTCGCGATGTACTCGGGCCGGGCGTAGACGACGCTCCGGTACGCGGCCACGTCGGCGACGTTGCGGAGGGCTTGCACTCCCCCCGCCGTGGCGCACGCGCCGATGGTCACGAGCTTGCGCGAGAGCCGCCGCACCTCGTGAAGGCGTTCCAGGTCGTGCGCGGTGGTGATCGAGCCCTCCACGAGCGACAGGTCGTAGGGGCCCTTGAGCGCCGTGCTCGTGGCCTCGGGGAAGTACGCCAGCTCGACGACGCCGGCGAGCGCCAGGAGTTCGTCCTCGAGGTCCAGCAGCGAGAGCTGGCAGCCGTCGCACGAGGCGAACTTCCAGACCGCGAGGGTGGGCCTTCGCGTACCGCGCCGCACCGTCAGATCTCCCGCACCGAGAAGATGCTGCGCACGCGTGCGAAGGGGAGCACCGGCCCATCCTTGCAGAGGAAGTGCGGGCCGTACTGGCAATGACCGCACTGCGCGACGGCGCACTTCATGTTGCGCTCCATCGAGACGAAGATGCGATCGTCGGTCATCCCCTGCCGTTCGAGATCGCGCACGCTGAACTTCATCATGACCTCGGGTCCGCAGACGAGCGCGACGGCCCTCTCGGGGGCCACGCGGGCGCGGGCGATGAGGCTCGGGACGACGCCCACCGGGCCGGTCCAGCCCGGTCCCGCGTGGTCGACGGTGACGAGGGTCTGCAGCTCCTTGCGGCGCTGCCAGCGCTCGAGCTCCTTGCGAAAGGGGAGGTCCTCGGGGCTCCGCGCGCCGACGAGGAGCGCCACCTGGCCGTAGTCCGCGCGATGCCGGAGCAGGTGGTAGATCGCCGGCCGGAGCGGGGCGAGGCCGAGGCCGCCGGCGAGGATCATCACGTCGTGGCCGCGCATCGCCTCCATGGGCCACGGCGTACCGTAGGGGCCGCGCACGCCGACGACATCGCCCGCCTTGAGCCCGGCCATCAGCCCCGTGACCGAGCCGACGGCGCGGATGGTGTGCACGAGCTCCTCGGGGGCGCCCGGGTCGCCGCTGATCGAGATCGCCACCTCGCCCGCGCCGAAGTGATAGAGCATGTTGAACTGGCCCGGGGCGAAGGGAAATCCATCTCCCTGCGCTCCGGGGTCCAGCCGCAGCGTGAAGGTGTCGCGGGTCTCGGCGGTGACCTTCGTGATGCGCATCGGCTCGGGGAGCATGGGGTGGAGCGCGCTCGCCGCGTCGGGCGCCGCCGGGCCCGGTCGCAGGGCGTTCATCGTCCGGCCCCGTAGACGTCGAGGCGGTGCATGCGCAGCCGTTCGATGCGCTCGTACATCAGGTGCATCAGGCGGATCGTCAGCACGCGGAAGATCTCCGGGTCGTCCTCGATGCGGCCGCGAAGGTGCGGGGCGTCGATGGCGAAGGCCTCCACCGGCTCGCTCGCGCGGGCGTCGAGGTGCCAGCGGTAAGGGGGAAAGTTCCACGAGAGCCCGATGATGTCGCCGGCGCCGATCGTCTCCACCTGCGTGACGCCCCGTCCCGGCACGTGCAGCTCGAGCGAGACGCGGCCGTGCACGAGCAAGTAGAGGGTCCGGGCCTCCTCGCCCTCGCGCGTGAGGAAGGCCCCCGGCTCGAAACGCTGGGCTTGCGCCTTCAGGCTCTCCACCTGCGCCTCGGTCAGGCCGTGCAGGAACGGGTGTTTGATCAGCTCGGCAGTCGTCGTGGCCATGCGGTCACCTCCCTCCTTCGGCGGCGCGGAAGGCCGCCGCCTCCTCGGTGATGTCGATGCCCACGGGGCACCAGGTGATGCAACGGCCGCAGCCGACGCAGCCCGAAGTCCCGAACTGATCGATCCAGCTCGCGAGCTTATGGGTCATCCATTGGCGGTAGCGGGAGGCCGCGGCCTGCCGCACCGGGCCCCCGTGCACGTGCGAGTGTTCGAAGGTAAAGCACGAGTCCCAGCGGCGCACCCGCTCGGCCGTCTGGCCGGTCAGGTCGGAGACCTCTTCGACGGTGCCGCAGAAGCAGGTCGGGCAGGCCAGAGTGCAGTTCGCGCAGCTCAGGCAGCGCCTCGCTACGCTCTCCCAGCGGGGCGATTCGGCGTGACGGTAGAGCAGCTCCTTGAGGCCATCCGTCTCGAGCGTGCGCCCCATCTGCGCCGCCGTGCGCGTGAGCAGGGCCTCGGCCTGGCCCAGGTCGTCGGCCGAGGCGGGCCGCGTCGGCAGATGCGCGAGGTGCGCCGCGCCGCGCTCGGTGCCCGCCTGAACGAGGAAGCGATGCTCTCCCTCGAGGAGCTCGGTGAGTGCGAGGTCGAAGCCGCGGGTGGCGCGGGGGCCCGTGCCCATCGAGACGCAGAAGCAGGTGCCGCCGGCCACGCCGCACGAGAGCGCGACGACGAAGACGTCGGCGCGGCGGGCGACGTAGTGGGGGTCGGCGTGGGGGCCCTCGGCGAAGACCCGGTCCTGGACCGCGATCGCCGCCAGGTCGCAGGCGCGCGCGCCGATCAGGGCGAGCGGTCTGGTCTCCGCCGGCTCGGGGGTGACCGCGAAGCCCTCCTCCGTGCGGCGCGCGCTGAAGAGGCGCTGTCGCGGGGCGAAGAAGAGCTGTTTGAAAGAGTGCACCGCCGTGGAGAAGCCGAAGAGCGCGACGTCGCCACGTCGCTCGAGCCGGTAGCGTCCGGGCTCTTGCACCTCGGTCAGACCGGCGGGCAGGTCGGCGAGCCCCTCGAGCTCGGCCTGCACGATCGCCCCGTCGCGCACCGTGGGTCCCACGAGCGTGCGTCCCTCTGTCCGGAGCCGCGAGAGCAGCTGGCCGAGGCCGTCGACGGACAGGATTACCGAGTCGACGGTCGGCGCCCCCTGAGGACGAACCGACATCGGGTCAGTGTCGTGCCGTGCGGCGAGCCGGTCAAGCGTCGCACGTGGGTGGGCCCCAGGCCGTTTCTTGGCCCGACGAGAGGCCATGGTAGGCTTGGGGACTTACCTAAAGCATGGGAGGCACCTCGAACGATGAACTACACCGGCTTACGAGGGATGGCACTGGCAGGAGCCCTGGCGCTCGTTTTCGTCGGCTGCGGCAACAAGTCCACGGCCAAGACGGACGGAGGCGGGGGCAGCGGCAAGGATGGCGCCACGGCCAAGGTGGACGGCGGCGGAACGGGCAGCCCCGCGGTCTGCGACCAGCTCAAGAGCAAGTGTTCGGCCCAGGATGCGCCCACCGCGGACGAGGTGGCCGACTGCAAGAACACCATGGCCACGCGCTGCGGTTCGTTCGTCCAGGCGGCGATCGAGTGCCTTCGCAAGAACGAGAAGTGCGGTGCCGACAACAAGATCGACCCGATGTCGGTGGGGATGGCCTGCTCGCAGCAGCTTGCCGCGAGGGGGACGTGCGTGCCGGGGGGCACGGATGGCGGCGGGATGCCGGGGATGGACGGCGGGATGATGGACGACATGGGGATGGACGACTCGGGGATGGGCGCGGAGTAACCGCGTGCGGTGACCCCGACCCCGAGGGTCGGCGTCGCCGGTCGAGGTCGACTTACTTCCCTCGCGCGGCCATCGCCTCGTAGCGCTCAAGCTTGCGGTAGAGGGTCTTGCGGTCGAAGCCCAGGACCTGCGCGGCGAGGGTCTTGTTGCCGCCCACGCTGTCGAGCACGCGCAGGATGTAGCGGCGCTCGACCTCCTCCATCGGTACGAGCTCCGACGGGTCCTCGCTGGCCACGATCACGTGCGAGCGGCGGTAGCTCCGGATCTTCTCCGGCAGGTCTTCCACCGCGACCTGGTCGTACCGCGCGAGCGCGACCGCCCGCTCGACGCAGTTCTGCAGCTCGCGCACGTTGCCGGGCCACGCGTAGGCGAGGAGCTTCTCCGCCGCGGCGCTCGAGAGACCGACGACGGGCTTGTCGGCCACCGCCGCGAAGTGCTCGACGAAGTGCTGCGCCAGGACCAGGACGTCGCTCCCGCGCGCGCGAAGCGGCGGCAGCTCGACGTGGATCACGTTGATGCGGAAGTAGAGGTCCTCCCGAAAGCGTCCGTCGGCCACGGCCGTCTCGAGGTCGCGGTTCGTCGCGGCGACGATGCGCGCGTCGAAGGGGATCTCCGCCTCGCCGCCGAGCGGCCGCACCGTGCGCTCCTGCAGCGCGCGCAGGATCTTCGGTTGCAGCCCCACCGGCATGTCCCCGATCTCGTCGAGAAAGAGCGTTCCCCCGCTGGCCTGAACGAAGAGCCCTACTTGCGCCTGGCGCGCGTCGGTGAAGGCGCCCTTCGCGTGGCCGAAGAGCTGGCTCTCGAGGAGCGTCTCGGGCATCGCGGCGCAGTTGATCGCCACGAACGGTCCCTGGCGTCGGCGGCTGCGCTGGTGCAGCGCGGAGGCCACGAGCTCCTTGCCCGTCCCCGTCTCGCCGGTGACGAGCACCGAGGCCTCCGAGTCGGCCACGCGGTCGAGCAGGTCGAAGACGCGCTTCATGGCCGGGCTCTGGCCCAGGATCCGTTCGAAGCTCTGGGACTGGTCCACGACCTTGCGCAGCCGCTTCACCTCCGCGCGGAGCGAACGGTGCTGCACCGCGCGCTGGAGCGTGATCACCAGGGCGTCGATCTCGACCGGCTTGGTGATGAAGTCGTAGGCCCCGGCGCGAATCGCGGCCACCGCGGTCTCGAGGCTGCCGAAGGCGGTGAGCACCACCACGGGCACGTCGGGCCGGTTCGCGACGATGCGCTCGCAGAGCTCGATGCCGCTCGTGCCGCCGCGCAGGTTGAGGTCCGTGAGCACGACGTCGAACTCGGACTGCTCGAGGGTCGCGAAGCCCTCGTCGGCGCCGGAGCAGGCGGTGGCGGCGAAGCCGCGACGCGAGAGGCCGGAGGCGAGCAGGTCGCACATGGCGCGTTCGTCGTCGACGATGAGGACTCGCGGGTGGGCCGTCATGCGTGATCTCCGGCAGGAAGGTAGATGGTGAAGCAGCTCCCCTTGCCCATTTCGCTCTCCACGCCGATCCAGCCGCCGTGCTCGCGGATGATCCCCTCGGAGACCGAGAGGCCGAGCCCGGTCCCCTGCCCGACCCCCTTGGTGGTGAAGAAGGGGTCGAAGATGTGCTGCAGCACGTTGGGCGGGATGCCGGCTCCCTCGTCGCGCACGGAGACGCAGACGCAGTCGCGGTCTGGGCCGCCGAGGCTGTCGGGGGGGCGGACGCGCGCGCTCTGCACGTCCACCGAGAGCTTTCCCCCCTGCGGCATGGCCTGGATGCCGTTCACGACCAGGTTCGTGAGGGCCTGCTGGAGCTGGCCGAGGTCGGCCTTCACGACGGTGGCGGTGCCGTGGCACTTCACCTCGAGCTCCACGCGCTGCTTCTGCGCGAGCGGGGTCACGAGCGAGAGGGTCTGGTCCACGACGGGACGCAGGTCCTCGAGGACGCGCTGGGGCCCGCGGCGCCGGGCGAAGTCGAGGAGCTGGCGGATGATGCCGGCCATGCGTTCGGACTGCTCGACGATGATCTTCGCGTTGTCGAGCGCCTCGTCCCCGACGACCTCCTTCGTGGCGATCATCTTCGCGCGGCCGGCGACGACGTTGAGCGGCGTGCCGAGCTCGTGGGCGATGCCGGAGGCGAGCTTGCCCACCGCGTTCAGCCGGTCGGCGTGGCGGAGCTGGTCGAGGGCCACGATGCGCGAGGCGGTCTCATCGGCGAGGCGCTCCTGCGCTCCGGCGAGCTGGTCGCACATGGCGTTCATCTCGCCGGCCAGCTCGGCCAGCTCGTCGCGCTGGCGGAGCTCGAGCGGGCCCGAGAGGTCGCCGGCGCCGACGCGACGGGCCTTGCCGATGAGCGCGTTCATCGGGCGCCCGACGAGCCAGAGCCCGAGACCCCAGGCCATGAGGCCGCAGACGGCCGCCACGATGAGCGTGGTGAGCAGCGTGGTCCAGATCGTCGTGCGGACGTACCCGTAGACCTTCTCGAGCGACTCGGTGAGCTCGAGGGCGCCGACGGGCATGCCGTACGGGACCACGGGGATGTACGTGTAGAGCATCGAGGGGTCGGGGCTCGTGTCCTGCACGAGCTGCAGGTCCATCCCTCGCGAGAGCCGCTGCACCTGGGCCCGGGGGAGCGCGGGTTGCTGCGGGTCCCCGGCCGGCGCGTCGAGACGGACCCAGCGCACCTTGACGCGGATCTCTTGCTTGCCCGCGTACTCGACGATCTCGAGGGCCCGGTCCTCGCCGCTGTTGCGCCAGGCCTCCGCCACGGCGGCGCCGAAGGCGTGGCCGATCGCGAGGTGGTCGCGCTTCATGTCCTCCTGGAAGTAGTCCACCTCGCGCTGCACGCGGAGGTAGCTGTGCACGGCGAGCACGGCGCACATGCCGAGGACGAGGGCCAGGGTGAGCTTGCGGGCCAGCTTCATGGACGCCGGGCGACCGTTGGAGGCGCCGTCTGCCTATCTATCTAAGGATGCACGGCTCGGTTCCGCCGCGCATTGTACGCCGGGAGAGGGGCCCCCGGGGAGAGTGCGGACTAGAGCCCGAAGCGAGCGGCGAGCGGCGCGGCGACCTTCAGCTCGGCCGCGGCGTTGGTCAGGACGGTACCGCCGTGGATGAAGTGCCCGGGCGTGCCCTCGAGGCCCCCCGCTTCGAGCGCCTTGGCGCGGTTGGTGGTGAGCTTGCGCGTGGTCACCTTCTGATACCACTGCAGGTCGCGGCCGTTCAGTGCGGCGCCGGTGTTCACGGCGAGGCTGACGGGGTCGATGATGGACGCGACCCCGTGCGTGAGCAGCCAGTCCCCGCTGCCGTAGGTGAAGGTGCCGCGGCCCAGGTTCTTGCCGTCGCGGGTGCGCCCGACGAAGAAGGCCTTCGCGCTCTGGCCGAGGCCGAGCTGGACTCGAACCACGCCGTAGCCGGCCTGGCCGTTCTCGCCGCCCGTGGAGGTGCGGTCCACGACCACCGCGCTCTTGCCGCGGCCGGCCACGATGCGGAGCTGCGGACCCATCCACAGGTCGTGCGCGGTGAAGAGCTTGAGCCCGCTGGTGGCTGCCTTGGCCAGCTTCTCCGCCACTCCGACGGGCACGATGAAGCTGAGCGGCCGCGTGCGGGACTCCTGACCCAGCGCCGCGTACTTGAAATATTGGTAGGGAATCGTGACGCGGACCGCGTCCCGGCCCATCGGCTGCAGCG